>NZ_NPML01000010.1 GCF_002252565.1 Petroclostridium xylanilyticum | reverse complement strand
AGTAATAGTTTATGAGCTAAATTGAACGATTAATATATAACGGGGAACAGATTGGGTTGACAGAAGAGGTTCAGTGAACAGTGAACCGTGACCTGTGAACCGTGAACATATATTGAGAGTTTGATCCTGGCTCAGGACGAACGCTGGCGGCGTGCCTAACACATGCAAGTCGAGCGGAGGTATTGAAGGGAAACCTAAGATACCTTAGCGGCGGACGGGTGAGTAACGCGTGAGGAACCTGCCTTATACAGGGGGATAACACATCGAAAGATGTGCTAATACCGCATAAAGTCATCAGGACGCATGTCGTGATGACCAAAGGAGCAATCCGGTATAAGATGGCCTCGCGTCTGATTAGCTAGTTGGCAGGGTAACGGCCTACCAAGGCGACGATCAGTAGCCGACCTGAGAGGGTGACCGGCCACATTGGGACTGAGACACGGCCCAGACTCCTACGGGAGGCAGCAGTGGGGAATATTGCGCAATGGGGGAAACCCTGACGCAGCAACGCCGCGTGGAGGAAGAAGGTCTTCGGATCGTAAACTCTTGTCTTTAGGGACGAAAGATGACGGTACCTAAGGAGGAAGCCACGGCTAACTACGTGCCAGCAGCCGCGGTAATACGTAGGTGGCGAGCGTTGTCCGGAATTACTGGGTGTAAAGGGCGTGTAGGCGGGTAAGCAAGTCAGATGTGAAATACCGGGGCTCAACCCCGGGGCTGCATTTGAAACTGCATATCTTGAGTGCAGGAGAGGGAAGCGGAATTCCTAGTGTAGCGGTGAAATGCGTAGATATTAGGAGGAACACCAGTGGCGAAGGCGGCTTCCTGGACTGTAACTGACGCTGAGGCGCGAAAGCGTGGGGAGCGAACAGGATTAGATACCCTGGTAGTCCACGCCGTAAACGATGGATACTAGGTGTAGGAGGTATCGACCCCTTCTGTGCCGGAGTTAACACAATAAGTATCCCACCTGGGGAGTACGGCCGCAAGGTTGAAACTCAAAGGAATTGACGGGGGCCCGCACAAGCAGTGGAGTATGTGGTTTAATTCGAAGCAACGCGAAGAACCTTACCAGGGCTTGACATCCGGTGAATCCTCTAGAGATAGGGGAGTGCCTTCGGGAACACTGAGACAGGTGGTGCATGGTTGTCGTCAGCTCGTGTCGTGAGATGTTGGGTTAAGTCCCGCAACGAGCGCAACCCTTGTTGTTAGTTGCCAGCATTAAGTTGGGCACTCTAGCGAGACTGCCGGTGACAAATCGGAGGAAGGTGGGGACGACGTCAAATCATCATGCCCCTTATGTCCTGGGCTACACACGTACTACAATGGCTGTCAACAAAGGGAAGCAAGACCGTGAGGTGGAGCAAATCCCCAAAAGCAGTCCCAGTTCAGATTGTAGGCTGCAACTCGCCTACATGAAGTCGGAATTGCTAGTAATCGCGGATCAGCATGCCGCGGTGAATACGTTCCCGGGCCTTGTACACACCGCCCGTCACACCATGAGAGTCGGCAACACCCGAAGCCTGTGAGCTAACGGAAGAGGCAGCAGTCGAAGGTGGGGCCGATGATTGGGGTGAAGTCGTAACAAGGTAGCCGTATCGGAAGGTGCGGCTGGATCACCTCCTTTCTAAGGAGAGAAGTTCCAATTAATAATTAATAATTATTAAAGTAAGGAACGAATCCTATGGTCGATACATTACGATAAGTAATGTCTGAGAACGCTTACGCTGTTTAATTTTGAAAGACCAATTCATTAGTGGACAGTGAATAGTGGGGAGTGGGGAGAAAACCATTACCCATGAAAGCATGAAGCTAATAAAAGGTTTTTCAATAGTAGTGTAGAAGTGCAGAGTAGCAGAAGGGGAAACTCCCCACTAATCACTCCACACTCCTCACTGACAATGTACCTTGAAAACTAAACAATGTAAAGACATGAGGAAAAGATCATAGGGTAACTGCAGTGGAGAACACTGTATTACACTGTAATTTCAAAGGAAAACTTTACTCATATAATTCTAAAAACAGGAGAACACCAGAATGTTCAAAAAGTGAAGGATAAGGAAGTAAGGACTGGAGGAGGGAACTCCCCACTATCCACTTCCCACTCCACACTAAAACAAATGGTCAAGCTAGAAAGAGCGCAGGGTGGATGCCTTGGCATTAGGAGCCGAAGAAGGACGTGATAAGCTGCGAAAAGCTGCGGTGAGGCGCAAATAGCCTAAGACCCGCAGATATCCGAATGGGGGAACCCGGCCGGAGCAATATCCGGTCACCGTATAGTAAATCCATAGCTATGCGGGGGAATACCCGCTGAACTGAAACATCTAAGTAGGCGGAGGAAAAGAAAGAAACATCGATTCCCTAAGTAGTGGCGAGCGAAAGGGGAAAAGGCCAAACCAGGGGT
>NZ_NPML01000009.1 GCF_002252565.1 Petroclostridium xylanilyticum | reverse complement strand
CCGTCGCTCAACGGATAAAAGCTACCCTGGGGATAACAGGCTTATCTCCCCCAAGAGTCCACATCGACGGGGAGGTTTGGCACCTCGATGTCGGCTCATCGCATCCTGGAGCTGAAGTAGGTTCCAAGGGTTGGGCTGTTCGCCCATTAAAGCGGTACGCGAGCTGGGTTCAGAACGTCGTGAGACAGTTCGGTCCCTATCTGTCGCGGGCGCAGGAAATTTGAAGGGAGCTGTCCTTAGTACGAGAGGACCGGGATGGACGCACCACTGGTGCACCAGTTGTACTGCCAAGTGCACAGCTGGGTAGCTAAGTGCGGCAGGGATAAACGCTGAAGGCATCTAAGCGTGAAGACCCCCCTAAGATAAGATTTCCCATAGCAAAAGCTAGTAAGGTCCCATGAAGACTACATGGTAGATAGGTCAAAGGTGTAAGTGCAGTAATGCACTCAGCTGATTGATACTAATAGACCGAGGGCTTGACCAAGAAAGCAATTAACAATGAATAATTATTAAAGACGAGGTTAATTGCGGGAAAGAATATATGAAGAAGGTTTTTGCAAAAACCTCATGTTTTACATTGTATAGTTTTGAAGGTACATGAAACAGTTCACAGTTCATGGTTCACAGTTCACAGTAGAAAGGTGAATGGGGAACATGCTGGTGAACAAGAAAGAGTACCTGAGGCAATTAAAAGAGCAGGTTAAGAATTCAAACCGTGAACTGTGAACTAGACACAGTTGAATTATCCGGTGACAATGACATGGAGGACACACCCGTTCCCATTCCGAACACGGTAGTTAAGCTCCATCGTGCCGATGATACTTGGAGGGGGACCTCCCGGGAAAGTAGGTCGTTGCCGGAATTGATATTCCTCAATAGCTCAGTCGGTAGAGCATGCGGCTGTTAACCGCAGGGTCGTAGGTTCGAGTCCTACTTGAGGAGCCATATATGGCCCATTGGTCAAGCGGTTAAGACACCGCCCTTTCACGGCGGTAACAGGGGTTCGAGTCCCCTATGGGTCACCATTTTTTTGGCCTTTAGCTCAATTAGTTTGAAGTACTAGATTGAGGTTCTAAAGGCCATTTAGTTTCAAATTTCATTGGCGATTTACTAGGCAAAATAAACATTGGGATGTAGCCAAGCCGGTAAGGCACCAGACTTTGACTCTGGCACTTCGTAGGTTCGAGTCCTGCCACATTTATGGGCCATTAGCTCAGTAGGCAGAGCACTTGACTTTTAATCAAGGTGTCCCGCGTTCGAGTCGCGGATGGCTCACCAGGAGTATTAATTATAAGTATAAGTGTAAAGAAACCATATAATTACTTGAAATGAAAGTAGCTCAAGTAATTATATGGTCTTTTTGGTTTAATAGTGACATGATGGGTGCATTTTTGCATTATATATTACTTGAATTATTTTCTAAAAAATAATAAAATAACTGCTATAATATATGAGCATCCTCAGTATTGTTGCATAAAATTTTTTAGCAAAAATCAACGGTAATAAATACCTGTTGGTAAAATGAAAACTCCTTGTTAATATTAGTGGTAGTACCCAACCAACCACATTCTATTAACGAAGGAGTTAACAAACATGAATGATTGTACTACAGTTTTTGAAACTTTAAAAGGCTTTTTACCAATGAACTTACTGGAAAAAGCCGTTGACGAAACCGATGCAGACCACGGAACCAAGAAATTTACTGTTCTTCGGCAACTGAATACTATGATGTATGCACACTTGGTCCAGAAAGACAGCCTTAGGGATATTGTTACAGGTATTATGGCTGACCAGAAACTCCAGAAATATACTGGCACAATAAGTTTTTCACAGCTATCCCGCAAAAACAGCGACCGTGATCCGGATGTTTTTAGAAGGATATTTGAAGCTGTTCTTGCTAAACTTAAAAAGCATCACGGTATACGTATCATACCTGGTAGCTGGGGCACGCTAAAGATACTGGACGCTACTATAATAAGGCTTTGTATCTCTCTCTTTCCCTGGGCTGACTATCGGGAAACTAAAGCTGCAGTCAAGGTGCATACCCTGTACGATGTTCTTTTAGGTTACCCGGATCAGATTATAGTGACAGAGGGTATTATACATGACAAAGAGAAGATGGATTCCCTTATTACCAAACCCAACATCACATATATATTTGACCGCGGCTATTTAGACTACAAAGAGTTTGACAGGTACTGCAAGGAGGATATATTCTTTATCACAAGGCTTAAAAAGAATGCTGTAATGGAGTTAGTTAGTATAAACTCAATATCCCAGGGAGGCCCTGTACTATCTGATAAAGAAGTAATTCTCGGTGGCTTTTATACAAAGATGCAGCACTCCTTGAGAGTTGTGGAAGTAATCGACTCTTCTACAGGTGAGCCCTTTTATATAGCCACAAACCGCTTTGACCTTACAGGTGAGGAAATAGCTGAAATCTACCGTCTAAGATGGCAGATAGAGCTATTCTTTAAGTGGATAAAGCAGCATCTTAAAATCAAGAAGTTTTATGGTACCAGTTTTAATGCAGTCTTAAACCAGATTTACACGGCATTGATTCTGTTTTGCTTGTTAAAACTCATGCATATTCTGGTGGGTACCAATCATAACTTCTTGGAGATGGTAAGACTCATTGCAGGCGGACTGTGGAATACCATTGCCTACCTTAAAAAGTCTCTATCCACTGTAAAACCTCCAGGTCGCAAACGAAAGCGGTTTAATTGGAAGAGAGAGTACGTTGATTTCTACATCCAGTGTATGTTTGGTAAGGTTTCGTCATATTAAGTTTTTAAATTTAATATTGTTAGGCTTAGGTGGTCACTCCCCTTTTCTCTAACGTTAACCATAATTTTCTTATGGGTGCAGGTTATACCTGTAAATTATTACTATTGATTTTTGCTAAACTTTTATTTGCAACAATACTGAAT
>NZ_NPML01000008.1 GCF_002252565.1 Petroclostridium xylanilyticum | reverse complement strand
TGAAAGACCAGCTAATTAAAGTCAAGAGTTTTTAAGAAAAATTTTGAGAAATTTTTTTAGACTCCTGACGTTAATCAAAGGCATGACAACAAGACCACCTAAGTGAAGTAGACATAAAATAGCTGGTCTGAAATAATAAGTTGCTCTTTGAAAACTGAACATCAAGTACAAGTACTATTAAGCTGCTGTATGCTTTGCTGCAAGATTCTTCGCATGCTCTTGGGGGCTACGTAGCTGATAAGGCTTTCTATCCCTCAGAACAGCAAAAATATAATTAACAAGCTTACGCATAACAGCTCCCAAAGCTACTTTTTTAGGTTTGCTCCGGCACTTCTGTTGATAAAACTCCAGTAACACAGGGTTGCAAGCTGTCTTATCCCTCTTGGTACGGATATTGGCAAGAGCAATTGTAAAAAGCACCCTGCGAAGCAGCCTTGAACCCCTCTTAGACATCTTGTTACGTGTACCGGTAAACTCTCCGGACTGCATGACAGAGGGGTCAATGCCGAAATAAGCAACCAGCTTGCCCGGCTTTTTAAAGGCCGAAAAGTCGCCAATCTCCGCAAGAATGGTGGCAGCAGACAGAAGGCCTATGCCGGGAATGCTCTGCAAGAGTTCAAGCGTCAATGCAAGTACAGGCATGTCCTTTGCCAGGTCCTCATCAATCAGCTTATGGATGGCTTTAAGGACTTTCTCCAGGTTTTCCTCCAGGGTTCTGATCATGGAGATGTACACACCGAGCATGGCAATATTTGAGGAATTGTGAATGCTCAAAGGTTCAAAATCTCTGGCCTTGGAGACCAAAAGCTCATACTTTTCAGTTGCCCATTTAAGGCTTTTGTGGGACTTTTCCTGAATCATTGAAATCAGCTTGTTCCTGTCAGCCTTAAGAATATGGGCAGGCGTAGGATACACCTCCAGGACTGCAAGAGCAGCCTTTGAAAAGATGTTGGGGAATACATCCTTAAAGTTTAGCATGAGTTGGTCAACAATACCCGTAAACCTGTTTTTGTAGGCAGTAAGCTCGTCAGAGAGCTTGTAGTACTGGCGGCAAAGGCTCCTTAAGCATTCAATATCCTCATCGAGGATATTAGTAGTTTTAAGCTCCTGAAATCTGTAGAGCAATGCAATTTTCCGGGCATCCACTTTATCATTTTTCACTTTTCTAATTCCAATATTTTTGATAGAATCAGTCTGGATGGGGTTTGTTACTGAAACCTCAAATCCAGCTTTACAAAGTGAATGGAAAAGGATTTTGTGATAGTGCCCGGTGGATTCCATGACGACGAAAGGCCTTGAATCAAAGTCCTTTTCCGTTTTTTTCAGCAATTCAACGGCTCTTTCAACGTCGGTACTGGAATCATGGCGAATCTTCATGCGGGCAATTACTTCATTGGATGGAGAAAGAATCGCCATCTCACTGAAGAACTTGCCCACATCAATGCCTGCAATGGGTCTGAAATTCATTAAAAATGCCTCCTTTACAAGATTGATGGACTTAAAAGCCTCCATTCCTTCCCATGTAAGCAAACAACCTTGCATGTGACACGAGGAACCAGCTTATTAGCTGGCCTCAACCAGCCAAATCATGTAGACTTACCGGAATGGATAAATACTCTTTCACACGGGTAATCGGCCCGCTAAGGTCCGTCCCAGGAGGTGATACACACACCTTCCAAGTCCGGAAGATATTATACATGATTTTCAAGGTTCAGGCCAACAGGTGCTGGCATAATGGCTAAGATGTGAAGCCGTATGATGTGCTTGATGTTTAGAAAAGTATGAAGTTTGAAGTGTTATGTTAACAATGATTTTTAATGGGTCGAACAGTGGCTTCGGTCACTGATTTAATACAATATTAATTGTACAAGGAGGTTTTTAGAATGTTATTAAAATGGAAGGATACTTATAGTTGTAACATAGCCGAGATTGATAATCAGCATAAAAAATTATTTGAATTGGGTTCCAAAGCATTTGAGATTGCCTCACTCAAGGATGAGTATGACCATTATGACAATTTAATCGAAATTTTAGAAGAGTTAAAAGCATACACCATATATCATTTTAATTATGAGGAAAAATTGATGCAGGAAAATAACTTTGATAAGTTTGAAAGCCACAAGATTGAACATGATTTTTTTATAAAAAAAGTTCAAAAGATTGAGAGAAAAGATTTAGAGGGAAAGCAAAATGAGGCGGTACTGGAAATAATTCAATTTATTGCTGATTGGATTTCAAGTCATATTTTAAAAAGTGACATGGAGTATAAGACATTCTTGAATGAAAAAGGTATTTATTGAGCAGGTGTACGTGCATTTAATTTAGTTGACGAATATTATGGAAAGAACTTTGCGAAAAGGCTTAGAGTCTGTTAATAATATTCTTCAGCTAAAAAATATACGCCCTTCCCATATAAAAATATTGCATTTATAAAGGAAAAGTCATATAATCCCATGTTTGACACTTAAATAAGACAAAAATCCTGTAAAGCCTTG